>NZ_LZEI01000010.1:0-327 GCF_001693745.1 Gilliamella sp. wkB72
TAACATACTACCTCCGTTAATAACCATCTGAGCTAAAATGAATAACAGGCACATACCCAAGGGCTTTTGATGTAATAGAAACATCAAACGAGTTTTTTGAAACACCATTATTTACACCGTCAGACCCTCGATTGTTTCTCGCCCACACTCCAAATTCGTTTGCTTGTTGTCCATCAAACGGCGAACCGACGAGAGTAACCGTAGTTGCAACTTGTGCTGTAGGATATGAACGCGGTAATAATATTTTATAAATCTGCGTGTAATATTTAATTCCGCCGACTATTGCAACATTGTATTCCTCGACAGAATTTAGCTTGACAGTCCCAA